>NZ_RPDH01000004.1:2500-5105 GCF_003813775.1 Chitinophaga lutea
AGGTGAAAAGTACTCCGAACAGGAGAGTGAAATAGTACCTGAAACCGTGCGCCTACAAGCGGTCGGAGCCAAGTAATTGGTGACGGCGTGCCTTTTGCATAATGAGCCTACGAGTTACTCCTCACTGGCGAGGTTAAGTTCTTCAGTAACGGAGCCGCAGCGAAAGCGAGTCCTAACAGGGCGTTTTAGTCAGTGGGGGTAGACGCGAAACTTTGTGATCTATCCATGGGCAGGTTGAAGGTTTGGTAACACAAACTGGAGGACCGAACTCATTAGCGTTGAAAAGCTATGGGATGACCTGTGGATAGGGGTGAAAGGCCAATCAAACTGAGAGATAGCTCGTTCTCCCCGAAATGTTTTTAGGAACAGCCTCGTATATAGACGTATCATAGAGGTAGAGCTACTAATTGGGCTAGGGGGCTTCACCGCCTACCAAACCCTAATAAACTCCGAATGCTATGATATATCTGCGGGAGTGAGGCTGTGGGCGCTAAGGTCCATGGCCGAGAGGGAAATAACCCAGATTAACAGCTAAGGTCCCTAAATGTATGTTAAGTTGAACAAACGCAGTTCAAACCCTAAAACAGCCAGGATGTTGGCTTGGAAGCAGCCATTCATTTAAAGAGTGCGTAACAGCTCACTGGTCGAGGGTTTGGGCACGGAAAATAATCGGGCATCAAACATACTACCGAAGCTTTAGGATCCCCACCAGGTGGGTGATCGGTAGGGGAGCATTCTGTACTGCATTGAAGGTGTACCGCGAGGTATGTTGGAGCGTACAGAAAAGAAAATGTAGGCATAAGTAACGATAAAAAAGATGAAAAATCTTTTCGCCGTAAGACTAAGGGTTCCTGATCAACGCTAATCGGATCAGGGTTAGTCGGGTCCTTAGGCAAAGCCGAAAGGCGTAGCTGATGGCAAACTGGTGAATATTCCAGTACCTGCTATAATTTCGATGGGGTAACGGAGTAGTGAAAGGACTGCGCACTTACGGAATAGTGCGTTAAAGGGAGTAGGTATATCTTTGGTAGGTAAATCCGCCAGGGATGCTGAACCTGATAGTACAGCAAAGCTTCGGCCGCGCTGATAATGTCCCTAATCAGACTTCCAAGAAAAACCTCTAAGGTTAGGTTATAGCAGCCCGTACCGTAAACCGACACAGGTAGTCGAGGAGAATATCCTAAGGCGCTCGAGTGATCCGTGGTAAAGGAACTAGGCAAATTGACGCTGTAACTTCGGGATAAGGCGTACCACAGTAATGTGGTCTCAGTAAAATGGTCCAACCAACTGTTTAACAAAAACACAGGGCCCTGCAAAATCGAAAGATGACGTATAGAGCCTGATACCTGCCCGGTGCTGGAAGGTTAAGGAAGGGTGTTCGACGCAAGTCAAAGCTCCTGACTGAAGCCCCAGTAAACGGCGGCCGTAACTATAACGGTCCTAAGGTAGCGAAATTCCTTGTCGGGTAAGTTCCGACCTGCACGAATGGTCTAATGAGTTGGACACTGTCTCTACCACGAGCTCGGTGAAATTGTAGTATCGGTGAAGATGCCGGTTAATCGCAACGGGACGGAAAGACCCCGTGAACCTTCACTACAACTTAACATTGATTTTGAATGCCAGATGTGTAGGATAGTTGGGAGACTATGAAGCAGCTTCGCCAGGAGTTGTGGAGTCATCGTTGAAATACCAACCTTCTGTTATTTAGAGTCTAACTCCTGTGAGGGAGGACATTGTTTGGTGGGTAGTTTGACTGGGGTGGTCGCCTCCTAAAAAGTAACGGAGGCTCGCAAAGGTACCCTCAGTACGGTTGGTAATCGTACGAAGAGCGCATTAGTATAAGGGTGCTTGACTGTGAGGCAGACAAGCCGAGCAGGTGCGAAAGCAGGCTAAAGTGATCCGGTGGTTCTGTATGGAAGGGCCATCGCTCAAAGGATAAAAGGTACTCCGGGGATAACAGGCTGATCTCACCCAAGAGCTCATATCGACGGTGAGGTTTGGCACCTCGATGTCGGTTCGTCACATCCTGGGGCTGGAGAAGGTCCCAAGGGTTCGGCTGTTCGCCGATTAAAGTGGCACGTGAACTGGGTTCAGAACGTCGCAAGACAGTTCGGTCCCTATCTGTTGTGATCGTTAGTAAATTGAGAGGACATGACCTTAGTACGAGAGGACCGGGTCGTACGTACCGCTGGTGTATCTGTTGTGCCGCCAGGTGCAGTGCAGAGTAGCTATGTACGGGCAAGATAAACGCTGAAAGCATCTAAGCGTGAAACTTACCTCGAGATGAGTTTACTTTTAAGGGCCGTCAGAGACGATGACGTTGATAGGCTACAGGTGTAAGGGTGGTAACATCGAAGCCGAGTAGTACTAATTGCCCGTAAGCTTTAATTTTTTATACTTTCTTCAGCGCTGCAAAGCGTGTGTTTTTACAACTTCCCAATATGTAAATTTATTGTCGTCAAGACTAGAGATATTAAAGATCTTATGGTGGTTTTGCCGAGGGTGTTCACCTCTTCCCATTCCGAACAGAGAAGTTAAGCCCCTCATGGCCGATGGTACTGCACTATCATGCGGGAGAGTAGGTAGCTGCCATATTTATTAGAAA